>NZ_JCALDH010000030.1:0-1265 GCF_059812765.1 Mycobacterium sp. NGS39
GGGTCTGCTGCACGATCAGGTGACAGTTTCGGTCACGCGGCCTGACTGGCCGGTGGGGTCATGATCGCTTCGAATTCCACCGGGGTCAATTGGCCGAGGCCGGCCTGGCGGCGACGGCGGTGGTAGGTGCGTTCGATCCAGGTGACGATCGCGATCCGCAGTTCTTCCCGGGTGTCCCAACGGCGGCGGTCCAGGACGTTCTTCTGCAGCAGACTGAAGAAGCTCTCTATCGCCGCGTTGTCGCCGGCCGCCCCGACGCGGCCCATCGATCCGACCATCTCGTGGCGGCTCAACGCATGCACGAATTTCCTTGACCTGAACTGAGATCCGCGGTCCGAGTGCAGAATGCACCCGGCCACCTCACCACGTCGCGCCACCGCGCTGTGCAGTGCCCGAGTGGCCAGCTGCGACTTCATCCGGTCATCGATGCTGTACCCGACGATCCGGTTCGAGAACACATCCTTGATCGCACAGAGGTAGAGCTTGCCCTCTCCGGTCATGTGTTCGGTAATATCGCTGAGCCACAATCGATTTGGGGCTTCGGCAGTGAAGTCGCGGTTCACCAGGTCGTCATGCACCGGCGGGCCGGGTTTCCCGTTCTTGCCCCGCTTCTTACCGAAGACACTCCATAAGCGATTCTGCGAGCAGATCCGCCAGCCGGTGCGCTCGGCCATCGGCTCACCGGCGTCACGGGCTTCCTCGACCAGGTAGCGGTACCCGAACTCCGGATCGTCGCGGTGGGCATCGAACAGGGCGTTGACGCGGTAGGCCTCGACGAGGTCGGCGTCGGTGACAGGCTGGGCCAGCCAGCGGTAATACGGTTGGCGGGCGAGCTTGACTACCCGGCACGTCACCGCGACAGGGATTCCGTCGGCGGCGAGCTCTTTTACGAGCGGGTAGATCCTTTTCCCGGCAGATTGGCCTGCGACAAATACGCTGCGGCCCTGCGCAGCACTTCGTTCTCTTGTTCCAGCAGCCGATTTCGACGACGTAGCTCGCGCAGTTCAGCAGAGTCGCCGGTGCTTTTGCCGGGTTTGGCGCCCTCGTCGATGTCGGCCTGGCGCATCCACTTGTGCAGGGTCATCGGATGGACACCGAAATCGGTGGCGACCTGCTCGATCGTCACACCGGCTTCGCGGTTGCGAGCGACGCGGACCACGTCGTCACGGAACTCCTGAGGGTAAGGCCTGGGCACAAGGACATCCTTCCAGCCTGCCCACGCGGGGCAAGCCAACTCAGATGTCACCTATTCGTGCAGCGGACCC
>NZ_JCALDH010000031.1:0-853 GCF_059812765.1 Mycobacterium sp. NGS39
GGTGTGGCCTCCTGTTCGGTCGGGTTGTCGTTGATGGTGCGTGATTTGCTGAGGACTTCGAGGCCGAGGTAGCGGCGGGATTCGGCCCATTCGTCGTGTTGTTCGGCCAGGACGGCGCCGACGAGGCGGATCAGGGCGTTGCGGTCGGGGAAGATGCCGACGACGTCGGTGCGTCGGCGGATCTCTTTGTTGAGCCGCTCTTGGGGGTTGTTCGACCAGATCTGGCGCCAGATTTGTTTGGGGAAGGCGGTGAACGCTAGGAGGTCGGCGCGGGCGTTCTCTAAGTGATCAGCCACCTTGGGAAGTTTCTCGGCGAGAGCGTCGATGATTCGGTCATATTGCGCGGCAACGGATTCAGCGTCGGGTTGGTCATAGACCGAGTGCAGCAAGGTGCGTACCCACGGCCACGATGACTTCGGCGTCACCGACATCAGGTTGGTCGCGTAATGAGTTCTGCACCGCTGCCAGGCCGCTCCGGGCAAGGTGGCTCCGATCGCGGACAGCAGGCCAGCGTGAGCGTCCGAGGTGACCAGCTTGACACCGGACAGGCCGCGGGCGGTCAGCGACCGTAAGAAGCTCAGCCAGCCCGCGCCGTCTTCGGCGGTGCTGACCTCGACACCGAGGATCTCGCGGTAGCCCTCGGCGTTTACCGCGACGGCGATCAGGGCGTGCACGTTGACCACCCGCCCGGCCTCGCGCACCTTGAGCACCAGCGCGTCGGCCGCCATAAAGGTGTACGGGCCGGCATCGAGCGGCCGGCTGCGAAACGCCTCGACGGCGGTGTCGAGTTCTTTGGCCATCACCGACACCTGCGACTTCGACAAGCCCGTGATGCCCAACGTCTCGACGAGGC
>NZ_JCALDH010000032.1:0-559 GCF_059812765.1 Mycobacterium sp. NGS39
GCACTGGTGATTTTCATCGGCGACGACTGGGCTGAAGAGCATCACGACGTGTATCTGATGGATCAGTCCGGCCAACGACTGGCAGCCCGGCGATTACCTGAGGGCCTGGCCGGTATCCGGGCCCTGCACGAGCTGATCGCCGCGCACGTCGAAGAGCCCGACCAGGTGATGATCGGCATCGAAACCGATCGCGGCCTGTGGGTCTCGGCGTTGGTCGCGGCCGGGTATCAGGTGTGGGCGATCAACCCGATGGCCGCGGCTCGCTACCGCGACCGTCATCATGTGTCGGGGGCGAAGTCCGATGCCGCCGACGCCAAGCTGTTGGCGGATCTGGTCCGCACCGACCGCCACAATCATCGTCGGATTGCCGGCGACAGCGCCAATGCCGAGGCGATCAAGGTGCTGGCCCGCTCCCATCAGAGCTTGATCTGGGCGCGTACGCGGCACGCCAACATGTTGCGCAGCGGGCTGCGGGAGTACTACCCCGCGGCGTTGGAGGCCTTCGATTCGCTCACCGACGGCGACGCGTTGGCCGTGTTGAGCCGTGCACCCACACCCG
>NZ_JCALDH010000033.1:0-508 GCF_059812765.1 Mycobacterium sp. NGS39
CGTCTGGGGTGGGGACGGTGTTTGTGTATTCGGGTCAGGGTTCGCAGTGGGCGGGGATGGGTCGGCGGTTGTTGGTCGAGGAGCCGGCGTTTGGTGCGGCGGTGGCGGAGTTGGAGCCGGTTTTTGTTGCCCAGGTGGGGTTTTCGTTGCGTGAGGTGCTGGCCTCGGGGGAGCCGGTGGTGGGCATCGACCGGATTCAGCCGGTGTTGGTGGGCATGCAGTTGGCGTTGACGAGGTTGTGGCAGTCCTATGGGGTGTCACCGGATGCGGTGATCGGGCATTCGATGGGCGAGGTCAGTGCGGCGGTGGTGGCCGGGGCGTTGTCGGCTGCTGATGGGCTCAAGGTGATTGCGACGCGGTCGCGGTTGATGGCGCGGTTGTCGGGGCGCGGGGCGATGGCGCTGGTGGAGTTGGAGGCGGCTGCGGTTGAGACGTTGATTGCCCAGTATCCGCAGGTGACGGTGGCGGTGTATGCCGCGCCGGCGCAGACGGTGATCGCTGGGCCGCC
>NZ_JCALDH010000034.1:0-331 GCF_059812765.1 Mycobacterium sp. NGS39
CACCGCAGCGGTGCACGTCATCGCGACGTTGAACAATCAGATCGCCGAACTCGAGTCCGCGCTGGCCGACCATTTTGAGGCGCACCCGGACGCCGACATCTACCGCTCCCTGCCAGGACTTGGTGTTGTGCTCGGCGCCCGGGTGCTCGGTGAGTTCGGGGACGACCCGAACCGGTTCACCACGGCCAAGTGTCGCAAGAACTACGCGGGAACATCACCGTTGACCATCGCGTCGGGCCGAAAGCGTGCCGTACTGGCCCGACACGTCCGCAACAAACGCCTTTACGACGCACTCGACCAGTGGGCGTTCTGCACACTGACTCGAAGCCCC
>NZ_JCALDH010000035.1:0-297 GCF_059812765.1 Mycobacterium sp. NGS39
TCGCATCGAGCTCGGCGACGTCCAAGCCGCCCTGGCCGGCATCGACGGCGTTGAGCTAGCCGTCGTCGTCGCGCGCGAGGACCACCCCGGCGACAAGCGGCTGGTCGGCTACATCACCGGCACCGCAGATCCGGCGCAGGTGCGCACGCAGCTGGGCGAGCGGCTGCCGGCCTACATGGTGCCCGCGGCGGTGGTCGTCTTGGAGAAGCTGCCGTTGACGGTCAACGGCAAACTCGACAAGCGGGCGTTACCGGCGCCGGAATACCACGATGGCGGCAGCGCCTACCGCGCCCCGAG
>NZ_JCALDH010000036.1:0-297 GCF_059812765.1 Mycobacterium sp. NGS39
CCGCATCGAACTCGGCGACGTCCAAGCCGCCCTGGCCGAGGCCGACGGGGTGGAGCAAGCCGTCGTGATCGCGCGCGAAGACCACCCCGGCGACAAGCGGCTGGTCGGCTACATCACCGGCACCGCAGATCCGGCGCAGGTGCGCACGCAGCTGGCCGAGCGGCTGCCGGCCTACATGGTGCCCGCGGCGGTGGTCGTCTTGGAGAAGCTGCCGCTGACGGTCAACGGCAAACTCGACAAGCGGGCGTTACCGGCGCCGGAATACCACGATGGCGGCAGCGCCTACCGCGCCCCCAC
>NZ_JCALDH010000037.1:0-259 GCF_059812765.1 Mycobacterium sp. NGS39
GTCCATCCGCCGCGTCGACACGCCGAGCAGATAGCAGGTGGCCACCACCGTGGTCAGTGCCCGCTCGGCGCGTTTGCGCCGTTCCAATAGCCAGTCCGGAAAGTAGGAGCCGTGCCGCAGCTTGGGGATCGCCAGATCCAACGTGCCTGCGCGCGTGTCGAATTGGCGACTGCGGTACCCGTTGCGCTGATTCGTGCGCTCACTACTGCGCTGACCGTATCCGGCGCCGCACAGGGCGTCGGCCTCCGCGCCCATCAAG
>NZ_JCALDH010000038.1:0-253 GCF_059812765.1 Mycobacterium sp. NGS39
CCTCGACGGGCTCAAGGATCGGTCGCATCGGCCGCGGTGTTGTCCGCATCAGATGGCCGCCGAGGTGGAGGCAGCGGTGCTGGAGTTGCGTCGCTCGCGGCCGTATTGGGGGCCGCGGCGGCTGGTGTTCGAACTGGCCAAACGGCATGTGAGTCCATTGCCGTCGGAGTCGGCGGTGTATCGGGCGTTGGTGCGGGCGCAGGTGATCGATCCGCATCTGCGGGATCGCCGTTCACGCAAGTGGAAGCGCTGG
>NZ_JCALDH010000039.1:0-251 GCF_059812765.1 Mycobacterium sp. NGS39
GCGTTGTTCGTGCTGGATCAGTGGTTGCATCCAGTGCCGACGGGTGTGGTGGGCGAGTTGTATGTGGCCGGGCACGGTGTGGGTGTGGGCTATGTGCGCCGGCCCGGGCTCACCGCGGGACGGTTTGTGGCGTGTCCGGTCGGGGCGCCTGGGCAGCGGATGTATCGCACTGGGGATTTGGTGCGCTGGGGTGCCGATGGGCAGTTGCAGTATCTGGGCCGTGTCGACGAGCAGGTCAAGATCCGCGGCTA